>NZ_JYNQ01000001.1:1037500-1040000 GCF_000934685.1 Lacinutrix sp. Hel_I_90
ACTACTTCATAATAACTCAAGATAACCAGTATCAAAGGCAATTCTACAGTTGAGCTGCAGGATTTCACCTCTGACTTAATTATCCACCTACGGACCCTTTAAACCCAATGATTCCGGATAACGCTTGGATCCTCCGTATTACCGCGGCTGCTGGCACGGAGTTAGCCGATCCTTATTCTTACAGTACCGTCAAGCTGCTACACGTAGCAGTGTTTCTTCCTGTATAAAAGCAGTTTACAACCCATAGGGCAGTCATCCTGCACGCGGCATGGCTGGATCAGAGTTGCCTCCATTGTCCAATATTCCTCACTGCTGCCTCCCGTAGGAGTCTGGTCCGTGTCTCAGTACCAGTGTGGGGGATCCCCCTCTCAGGGCCCCTATCTATCGTTGCCATGGTAAGCCGTTACCTTACCATCTAGCTAATAGAACGCATAGTCATCTTGTACCGTAACCTTTAATGATATCTTGATGCCAAGTCATCATACTATGAGGTATTAATCTTCGTTTCCAAAGGCTATCCCTCAGTACAAGGTAGATTCTATACGCGTTACGCACCCGTGCGCCGGTCGTCGGCGGTGCAAGCACCCCGTTACCCCTCGACTTGCATGTGTTAGGCCTGCCGCTAGCGTTCATCCTGAGCCAGGATCAAACTCTTCATCGTTAAATTTTAAAGTCTTTCGACTAATTTGCTTAACAACCAAAGAAATTAATTTTAGTACTCAAAATGGCTTATTCTCTTGTTTGAAAATTATCGTTTCCAATAACTCTCTTACGCTGTCAATTCAATATGTGTATGAACTTGTTTTCTGTTTCTCTAAGACCTTTATCGCTTAGCGGGTGCAAATATATAACCCTTTTTAGAAATAACAATCTTTTATTTTGATTATTTAATAATTATTTTACCCCGTTTTTGTTACTAACTTATTTCCAAGGTATTACATTCCATAAAATAATTCTTTAACGGCATTCTTTTTCTGTGAACTCAACCTTCATAGCTCAAATATATTTCCATAGTATTTCATATAAATTACAAATTAACAGTCAACAACTATATTAATCAATTAAAAAAAAAACTTAGCACCGCTACAAACAGTTTGAGAATCCATTTAACACCATAAAAACCTATAGCCCTTTTTGTAAATACTCTAATTATTATTTATACATAATCCGAGTCGGTTTAAATTCTCATTAAAAACAAAAGTTTTTGATTAGGATTTCTAAAATATTACAAACATAGAATTCCTTCTTATTTAAATTAACCAAATTTTTTGTAAAACGAAACAATTTAAATGACATTGAATCACTCTCAAAGGTTGCGTATAAATTAAATTATTTTGGTATAATTATAAAAAAGCTTAGCCTATTATAGAGTACTACACTAATTAATCATTCCAAAATTTCTAATCAAACCACTTGGCTGTAATTAAAAACAACAAAGTAATGCAACTTTATATTGAAGAGTCTAAAACAGTCATTACACACTCATGTCTTTAACAAAGCAGTGACTCTTCAAAATTTTATAATGAGGGAAAACATATTATGTATTCAAGTAAAAGGAAATAGCTGATAAAATAAAGTCATTAAACAAATGATGTTGTGATTTAAATTTAGCAACAAAGGTAACTGCCATAACGAATGTAATCTTTGTTATTTTTTAAACTTTGTCACCATTAGAGATTAAGATTAACACCATTTGTCACTAATCTGGAGTTAGACATAACCAAATTGAACGTAAAAGAATTAACTAAGTGATTTCAAAATAGGAAGTCAAGGTACAAGGCTAAATATGCTTTATGATTCCAAAGAAAATTATACGTTAATTATTTATGGCGGGTTTTTAAAAAAAAACAAACACTGTGGCACAAGTTTAGCCTAAGGGTAGCGGAAGTAGTATTTTTTTTTATAAATAGAACAGCTAAGTAATCGTCCTAGTTGGACCGTTAGGACACATAAGTATTCGTCTACTAGTGATATGATTCCAAAAAAAAAGGTTTAAACAAAAAAAAAGTCCTAAACAACTAAATGTTTAGGACTCTCTAAAAAAGGCGACGACCTACTCTCCCACAAATGTAGTACCATCGGCGCAAATGGGCTTAACTTCTCTGTTCGAAATGGTAAGAGGTGAGCCCCATCGCTATAATCACCTTAACTCTTTCGGCGTGTGTAGTTATATTAAATAATCTACTTACCGTATAAAATAACATATTGAAAAAAGCACGTTATACGTGATTTACATGAAAACTAGAATAATGTATTGCACTCTACTTCCTAGCACTAAGCTTGTCGAAGTATATAAAAAAACAGGCGTACAATAAGCCTATGGGTTATTAGTATCACTCGGCTATGACATTACTGCCTTTACACCTATGACCTATCAACGTAGTAATCTCCTACGACCCTTTAAAGAAATCTCATCTTGTGGTGGGTTTCGCGCTTATATGCTTTCAGCGCTTATCCCTTCCCAACGTAGCTACTCTGCAATGCTCCTGGCGGAACAACA
>NZ_JYNQ01000002.1 GCF_000934685.1 Lacinutrix sp. Hel_I_90
AAACTACTAATCATCAATACGTGACTGTTGGTTTAATCAAAATATGTAATTTTGATTTCGATTTCTTTTAGACCGACCACTAAAGAACCATTTCAAGACTGGAATTCTAGATAAAAAGGGCACACCAGTTCCCGAGTTTTCTCTTGTGAGTTCATCTAAACCGCCAAGAAGTGTCATTTCGTTATTTTTAACTCGTATTTCAGAATCGAAAGATTGCGTCGCTTTTCCTGGAGGTGCGTTCTCTCCTGCCCTACCTAGGAATGAGTTTTTTTCAACCCTTAATTTTAAAGTAATTTGCTCATCTTTTGAAACAAAAGGCTTAATTGTTACGCTTAGATTGGCTTCTGTTGGCTTCCAAGTTCCAGACTGTGTTATTGTAGGGTTCAATCCTGAATTAAAAATATTATTTCTGTTCAAAATAATAACTGGTTTTCTCCTATGGTTAAACGTTGCTTCATGACCACTTAAAGTTGCTATTTTAGGAGTAGATTCCAGTTTTACTATTGAATTATTTTCTAAATACTGTAAACTCGCATAAAACTGCTCTGTAACTTTTCCTAAATTAAAAATACCAAAACCATTAAAGATATCTATTAAGTTTTTGACAGACTTCGCATTCAAATTGACATCACCAGTAGGAAATAAAATACCAGAGGTTACTCTATCTTTTCCATCAGGATCTAAACCTGCTTTTAATCCTGTTTGAATGTCATGAGATTTATTATACTGAACAATAAAAACTTCCAATTGTACCATTGGGACTACGATATCAATTTGATAAATATAGAGTCGCAATTCTTCAATTTTGGGCTTGGACCCAGAAACAATTAAACCATTTAATTCTGGAAATTCTTTAACTTCGAGATCTTTTTTAATTCTGCAGGAATAGAGTTCATCACACTTTTCAATAGTTCTATTCTCTAATTGAATTAATTCTGTCTCACGCAGCCCCTCTTCACTTCTTTTCCCTATAAAATAAAACCCAGAATCGTCTTGATTGTAAGTATACTCTTTACCTCGAAAAGCAATATTAAAAGATCATTAAAACTAATTTCGCTAGCCACTAATGTTTTTTTATATCGTCTGGTAAGGAATACATGTAATAGTTTAGCTTCAACTGCTCTGCTGCTTCCATTAAAAGGTCGGTAACTTCTGCTTCTTTAGCATTAATATTTAGAAACCCAGAGTTTGAAGTGGTTACTTCATAAAACCCTTCTCCTTCAGATTGCCCTGTATTATTTTGTGTTCCTTTTCTTCTTCTGTTGATATATTCGAATTAGTGACAACAGTTTTATCTCTTTTGGTGTTTCGTCTTTTTCAATAAAATAAGAACCATTTTCATTTTTAGTGACTTTAAACCGTTGGATTGCCCAATCATGTTTAAAATATCATCAAATGGCCTATTTTGAAAGTACCCTGTGACTTTAATACCTTTAACAGCAGGTGAAATAATAATATTTTTTCCAGATTCCTTGGTTATTTTTTCTGCTACTCCTGGTAAAGAATCATTTTTTTAAATTTACAGACAAAAATTGATTTGCTTTGTTGTATTTAACGTCTATAAGTTTTCTACGCGCTTTTCTATGACTTTTTCTTTTTCCTTTTGCTTCTTAAAAACAATAAATTGATTTACAAATTCAACTTCAATATTGTGCTGCTTAATTAAGAAAGTCAAAACCTCCTTTACAGGAACGTCAAAATAATTACTCTCTACTATTGTGTTTAAACTTGGGTCAACATCGACATTCAACTTATGTTCTAACGCCAACGAACTTATAAAGGTGTATAAATTAAGACCTGTGACTTCAGATTCTACTTTCTCGTTAAGTCCAGGCTGCTCTTAGACAGTACTCAAATTTTTGCTCTATCTCATTTAATGTCAGTTGTTGTCCCTGACATAATAAGCAAAAACAACATTAATACTATAACTGTTTTTTCATATTATCCGTTTATCAATATCGCATATACTTCTTCTAATGAGGTCTCCCCACTAGCAAATAGCTTAAATGCTTTATCTGATAGTTTTTCTATATTTTCTATTCTATTTTGCTCTAAGTTTTGAGCATCTGTTTTTATTCTATTGGCTAACTCTTGATTTACAGGGATAACTTCGTAAATACTCGACGTCCCTTATAACCTGTGTAATAACATGCTTCACACCCCTTAGCTTTATAATGCGCTTTAATTTTGTGAGGCGGATTGAAATTTCTTGGGAGTTCTTTTTCATCAAAATCATGCACTTCTTTGCAAGACACACATAATTTTCTTAATAAACGCTGTGCCACCGAAACGTTTAATGTTTCAGCAATTAGAAAAGCAGGTACACCCATATCTACTAACCTAGAAATGGTTCCTAAAGCCGAGTTTGTGTGTATGGTAGACAAAACCAAATGTCCAGTTAAGGATGCTCTAATCGCCATTTTAGCTGTTTCTGCATCTCTTATTTCACCCAGCATAATAATGTCTGGATCCTGTCTTAAAAAGGAACGTAAAGCACTCGTGAATGTTAGCCCAATATCTTCTTTAAGCTGCACTTGATTAATGCCTTTAAGTGTATATTCTATAGGGTCTTCAACGGTTACAATATTGCTTCTAATTTTATTTAAAAGCTTTAAAGTTGCATACAGTGTGGTTGTTTTTCCCGATCCTGTTGGCCCACTTATTAATACTATACCGTTAGTGTTTTTAACCCCTTCAAGATAAATTTCTTTTTCTTCAGCTTCAAAACCAAGTTGATCCAAATCTATGTTTGAAGCATCTTTTCCTAAAATACGCATCACTATTTTTTCGCCATGCAATGTTGGTAAAATAGACACACGAATATCAAAATCGCTATAATTTATTCTACCGTCTTGAGGTAAGCGTTTTTCGGTAATATCAAGATTTGCTTTAATCTTAACTTTATTAACGAGTTCTAAATAATTTTCTTTTGGGATTCTGTATTTCTCAATAAGTAAACCATCGATTCTTAAACGTACTCTCGCTTCTTCCTCATAAACCTCAAAATGAATATCACTACTAGACATTCCTTTTGCTTCAAAAATGAGATTTTCTAGAAAATCTTCGTTATTTAAATTTACTGTTTTGTCTTCTGTTTTATATTCGTTTTTACGATAATATACCGATAATGCTTTCGAAATCCTCTGTTCTGAAATCGGCATTAATTTTATAGAATACCCAAGAATCATCTCTAATTCTTCAAGACTATCGTTAGTATTAGAATCTGCAGTATATAAAATTAACTCATTATTAGAAATAGCACTGGGAATCACTCTATAGTGCTGAGCAACTTCAGCATTTATTAGTTGCTGTATCTCTACGCTAATATGGATGTCATCGCTATTTACCATAAAATGTTGTGGGTATAAAACAACTCTGTAGTAGTGGCTTTGTTTAACAGAATAAAGACTAATAAATAGAGAGAGAGGTAGCCTGCTAAAGGCACGTGTAACTCTTTCCTTTTATTAAAAAGCAAATGGCATAGTGCAGAAAACAACATGCCTGTAATAAAGAATAGAATATAAGTGGTTGAATAAAACAAAGGGATTATCGCTATAAAAAAGATAATGTCACCTAAGCCTATTGCACTATTTATTGGATTGATTATTTTTTTAGACTTTATTGAAAAATAGATAAAAAGACCTAGCAAGACTAAAAACAAAAAGCTTGAGGTTATGAATAACTCGTTAAAATTTTGCTTTAAATATATAAAACGGCTAAGACCTACAACAAACAAGGCTAAAGGTAAAACATAGTGAATAGCCCTATGCTTTACATCCTGAACAAGGATTAAAAGTAGGATAACAATAAGTATTATGGTAGTAGTTAGGAGCAAAAATTTAATCTTTGACGGTTTCTAAGAGAATTTTTCTATGGTCAATTTCCCAAGTATTGTAATTACCATCATCATCAAAATCTTTAACCGAAACTGCTCTGGCTTTAAATGTATTAACAGATGCGTCTATAATTTCAATCTTGTAAACGCCTTGCCCTCCCTGATCTATTGTTAATTCTTGTTCAAAGCCTATTTCTTCAAAACTTGAAGAATATTTAGAAAACCTGAAGTTATAGCTTTTTTCTAATCCATATAAATGATTGAGCATTTTTTGAGCTTCTATACTTCTGGCTTGTGCCACAACTGACGTTTGATTAGGCAATACCATCATTAATAATATACCTATTATAGCTAGTACTATTAAGATCTCTGTTAAAGAGTAGGCCTCTAAATATTCCTTTCTATTTATTTTCTTATTCATATCATTGAATATTAATGGTTTCGATGTCTTTAGCAGGTAATAATTCGCGAAAATATCACTTTTTTTATTCTTACACGTCTCTTAGCCTATAATTTTACTTAAATCAAACATTGGTGAATACATAGCCACCATTATCACACCAACAATTAAACCGATAATAATTATTATTAAAGGTTCGAGCACGACACCTATCATCTTCGTTTGATGTTCTATTTCTTCATTGTATTGCTCTGAGAGTCTTTCAAACATGTCATCGAGCTTGTTTATTTGTTCTGCCACTTTAATCATGGAAACAAACTTATAATCATAAATGCGATATTTAGACAAACTTTCTCCCAAAGCACTTCCTTTTAAAATATCACTTTTTACTGCCTCAAGACTGGTTTCGATAGGAAAGAAATCAATCATCTTATGCGTTAAATCTAATGACATGACTAAAGGCGTTTTTGCTGATAACAGCAAACTAAGCGATTGGCATAACCGTGATAAATAGATTTTTTTGATTAAGGCTCCAAAGAAAGGAATCCGTAAAACCATTTTAGACGTAAAATGCCTATACCATTCTTTTTCTTACTTAAGTGATGAAACGCAATAATCGCAAGAACACTAAAAATAAAAACACCAGAAAGGGTTGAAAAGTTGTGAGAAAGATTGATTATTTTTTGAGTTAGTGGTGGTAGTTCCGCTCCAAACTGTTTAAAAACAGATGAGAACATAGGCACGACATTATTCATCATAAAATACAAGACCCCAAAAGTCACTGCCAGTACAAAAGCAGGATACGTAAACACAGAAATGAGTTGCCTTTTCATTTTTATCTTACGATCAAAATACTTTTGTAATTCTATAAGTACTTTGTCTAATTTTCTGGTCTCTTCTCCTATTTTTACACTAAAATACTCATAAGCAGAGAATTTTTTACTCTGCTTCATAGCTTCGTGTAAAGACTTACCCTGCACTACTTCTTGTTTAATCGTGGTAATTAGTGCGCGATCTGTTTTGCTCTTATATTGTTCTGTAATAATTTCCAGCGCTTGCTTAAAGTCTATTCCAGACTGTATGAGTAACGCCAGTTCTTTATAGAAGCGTTCTTTTTTCTTATCTGAAAATCCAGACACAAAACGCACGTCTCGGTCTAGAAAACTCGTTTTCTTAGTTTTAGACACGCCCTTTTTAGTGTATGTCGCTAAATCAATTCCCATGCTTAAAAAATCGCTTATTTATTTGGTTTGCAACACCAACATCTTTAAAATAAACCGCTTTAAGATCTTGTTCTAAAAAATTATAAGTGAGCGTGACTTGTTTTATACCTCTCTCTAATAGTTGATTTTCCTTTTTAAAATCAAAGGCTTTTATCGCTACTGAAAAGGTGTCAATACTGGTTAGTGACCCTCTAATCAATCTATTTTTAGTATACGTGTATTTTAAACTATCCCCTTTTGATATGAGTAACAACACATTATTCGAAAACTGGATATCGTTTGCATTGTGCAAGTCTCGTTTTAAAGCGGTATCTAATTGATTGTAATTATTAATCTCCTCTGTTAAATGACTATACGCATACAACTGCTTAGACAATAAGGTAAATATAGTGTACACCATCACTATTATAATACTCATAATCGCTAGACTCATTACCACCTCTAGGATAGTAAAGGCTTTTATTTTTTTAGTTGTTGGTTTCAAATGGTTTTACTTTAACTAAATATTTAAAGGTTTCTTTTTTGTTTTTGGTTTCTACACGAAAAGCCACTTCTTTTAAAAACACACTGTAGTCATTAACCGTTTTATCAATTTTAAATGATTTATAATCATAGACTTCATCTTCAAAAGCCTGTTGTTCTATAGTTTCTAAATGTAGCTGCGTGACTTTTTGCATCGCTTTATAGTAACTCACTTCGTAATCAGAGTCCAAGAGCTTCACATAAACCATCGTTGCTATAAAAACGCAGATGGAAATAATGGCAATCGCCATGACAGATTCTATAAGCGAACTGGCCTGTAATTTATAATTCTTTAATAAGTTCATATACTCTTGTATTATTAGCAAATAGTGGCAAACCAACAAAGGCACTTGGTAACTCTTTTTTATTTATACTACCATTAACCAAATAATTCTCATAAGTACCCCCATCTGTTTTTAAATAAAACCGATCGGTATACACCGTACCCGTTACTTTGCCTTTAAGTTGGGTTTTCCCATAGCAATACACATCACCTACCACTTCTGCATCTTTTTCTATCGTTATCAAGCGCTTTAAAGACCCCTCGTAGGTATTCCCTGTTAAAACCACACCGCCTGCGATTTTACTGTGTTCATCTATAAATATTTCAATACTTTTGTCTTCATTGTCATTATTTAGATAAATACTAGAAGGGTATTGTAAATGTACCCGCTTTTCTAAATGGACTCGTGCTTTAGCAAACACTTGAACACTACCATTAAAACCAGAGCTAAACGTGACTTTTGGCGCTTTAATAAGCACGTCTTTTAATTTTGCTGTTTCTTTTATCACCAGTGAATCTTTAGACTGAATGATAAAATTTCCAGATAATGTTACCTCACTTAAATGGGTGATCCCATCAACAATAACAGTTATCGTAGGCTCATAAAAACTATTGTACAGTGGTTTATTTACAATTTCTTCGTAGTACAGTTCTCTTTCGCTCATTGTAAACCGAGCATCTGCTTTCCATTCTAATCTAGGTAACCTATCGCTAGAGTGTCCTATTTTCCCTTCTATTAACTTACCTCCCGTAAAGTTCTGGTGGCTTAAATAGGCTTGTTCCACACCATAACTAGAAATTTTAACATCGCCCACTACACGTGTTTTACCTCCTATTTTTAAAGGGGCATTGTATTCTGTTAAATACAACGCTAAGTCTTTTTCTGTTGTTTTACTCCCAATAAGGCCTGTTTTATAAAGCGTGTCGTTTTTAAAATAGGTTTTGGCTTTTACGAGATCATAGAACCCCCATTTTGATAGTGTGTAATTCGTGGTTAGTCGATTATCGTCACTAATAATACTTCCTTTAGAAGTATTTGTTGTCGTATTTAACAGGTCTATAAATTTTAGAAAACTAGAGTTGCTGTAGTTTACTAACTCGTTTTCTAAAAAAAACTGTTGTTTTAATCGGTATTGGTAATTAAAAATAAGAATAAGACTCCCACACAGTAGCGAGACCACTAAACATATAAAAATAGCATACAATAATGAACTAGCCTTTAGCATTAGTATTCTCTTTCTTACTAAACAAACGTTTTAGAAACGGCTCTTTTTTTGGTTGCTGGGTCTTTTCTTTTTTAACAGTTTTCTTTTTATTTTGTGTTAAAGGCTTTGGTGTCTTTTCTTTTAGCTCACCCTTTTCTTCCGTTTCTTTTTTCTTAAACAGACGTTTAAAAAACGACGGTTTTTCATCTATAGTAATAGAGTCTTTTACAACCTGTTTCCCTTTTTTATATCGAAGCGTATCCTTTGCAATATAATCGATCCATTTTCCGTTTTTAATATCGTTTTTATAACGCCCTCGTGTTACCACATTCCCATCATCACCATACAATTCAAATTTGCCATTCAATTTCCCATTACTATAGTGCTCTACTGTTTTTAATTGACCGTTTTTAAACCAGCTTTTCCATGTTTTGGTTTTTAGACCATGATTAAAGACGCCTTTCTCTGCTAGTTGATTGGTAATGTAATATTGTATGTACTCACCATGTAACAAATCGCCACTATACCCACCTTTAGATTGTTGAATATTATTAGACTTATACCAATAATACGTTCTACTAGTATTTGTATGCGTGGGCTCTTTAGTGACCATAAAGTCTTCTTTAAAGGTTGTGGTTTGTATCTTTTTTTGGTGCAGGGATTCTTTACTTGCACCACAGGATACTACCAGTAAAATAATAAGTAGGAGTTTTATTTTCATTCGTTTAGCTTCTAAAGCTGCGAAATTACACAATTTATTTTTCTAACAGAATAACTAGGTCTATTTCTATATTATTTTATGCATCAAAAAAGTGCGTTTTTAGCATAAAGTGGTTATTATTTACTATTTTTATAAGGTATAAGTTCTTTTATTTATTGATTTCAAGACATATTAGATTACTATCCTTTTGGGATGCTATTACCTAATAGACATAAAAGTAGCTCTAGCTATCGCTATGGCTTCCAGGGGCAGGAGAAAGATGATGAGCTTAAAGGGGAAGGGAATTCTATGAATTTCACTTTTAGGATGTATGACCCTAGAATTGGTAGATTTTTTACTGTTGACCCTTTAGCGAAACAATATCCTTTTTATTCACCTTATCAATTTAGTGGTAACAATGTTATATCTCACAAAGAGCTTGAAGGCGGAGAAGAATTAATTGCGATTACACCAAAGGAAGAAGGGGCTTCTTTTTTCTCTACAGTAAACGGTGAAGCGATTTCAGTAGGTGTAGTGACAAAAGGATTAGAAATCATTGGAGAAAAAGCAACTGCTTTTTCTTATTCTTTTGCATACAAAGAATTAGGTAAAGGAAAATTAAAAGGAACAAACGGTAAGATATATACTGTTAATGAGTTAATAGTTAGAGATGTAACGTTGATAGATGGAACTGTTGTTGAGGATATTACCATGGCAGCTAGAAATTTAGGAAATCAGCACTTCAATACTAAACAGATAAATCAAGTAGAAGCATTTAGAAGTAGGTCTCTTAAACATCTTGGTAGTGTTTTAGAGAAAGTTGGAGATGGTTGGGATGTAGTTTCATTAGTCAGTGAGACAGCTAACAATGATGGTCAAGTAGATGCAAATTCTCTATTAGGAACAGGTATAACAACATATATAGCCTCTTCTGGTGGTTTCTTACCAGCTTTAGCGGCAGGGTTAGTTATTGACTTACTAGGAAATGAAGCTCAAAAAATGATAGATGACATAAAAGAAGCTAGAAGAGATTATGTACTAAATGTATCTAGAAACAATCCTGTTTCATCTTTACAGAATGTTGTAGGAAATGGTGTTATTAAAGATAATTTTGAAGTTATAAGTTTACCAACGTCTTTATTAGGTGATTTTTTAACTGGACAAATTAAAACTAAAGAAGAGTTAGATAATGCTATTTGGAGTGATGAAAACGCAATGTTACAAAGAGATAGTGCTATTTTAATTGAATACTCTGATGATGGAGAAAGTATTCGTGTGCATAGAGCATACCTCAATACGGAAAACCGTGTTGAATCAAGTCCAAAAACTAAATCAGATAAAAAATAAATTTGTGTATTATTTTATAACAATATTAATAATTGGTGTAATTATATTTTTTCTCAATCAAAAATTGAAATCAGATAGTTCTTCTTTATTGCAAGGAAAAAAATTGGCAATAGAAAGAATAAAAAATAATGGAACAATTATTGAGTTAGATGCAGAGAATTGTGAAGTAATAAAAAATGATACTATATTAAAGCATAATTATTATGAGTCCTCTGAAACATATGGATTGAAATTTTTGAAGATAGCCAAGTATAATGTTAAAGATAAATATCAGATACAATCATTATTGGTTTGTAGATATATTAATTCAAAAGGTCTTGAACAAAAATTTGTGAAACAAATTCCTATGGATAGCACAATTTTAAGGATTAAAATAAATATGCAAAAAAAAGTAAAAATTCACATTAATGCTTTGAATAATAACTACTATATCGATTTAAATTTTTTAAATAATTAAATATGAAATATTTCCTTTTTTTTATTGTCTTTTCTTTTTTCACAAATGAAAATGAGTGCGAGATTGATTTTAATTCAGTTGGAATAAATGACTATGATTTAAACATTTCTTGTTCTGACTTAAAAAATATTATACCAGAATTAAAAAAAGATTCTAATAGTAAATTAGATGATGATATATCCATTTATTCTTATATTATAAATCAAAAGATACTCAATATAAACAGAAAAGTTGAATACTATTTTGCTTTTAAAGAAGATAAACTACAGGCTTATGTTTTTAATGTTTATTCCGGAAGAGATATAAAATATTATAAATTTTTTGTTAAAAAAGCTAGGGAAAATAACGCTTTTATATCCGAAAAAGGAACATCTTTTTTGGAAACAAAAAACAATTGCGAAAAATTTTTAAGAATAAAATCTAATCCTAATCAAATAATAATCTTTGGAGGCATTAGTAAAATAGGGAGTTATTGGTAATGCCCAGCTTGCGCTCGTCTGTGACGAGTGCCATGTCGAGTAAGAAAGAAATTAGACAAAAAGCTTTTACAGGAATGTAAAGGCTTTTCGTTTTAAAAAATCTCTCACCCTCAACAACAATTTACAATTATATAAAATAGTTACATTTACAGTCAGATAAAAGAACCCATGAAAAAGCCAGAACCTGTAATTCCCTTATTCAAAAAATTCATTCGTGAAACGGAAACAGGGAAGCGTCTTAAAAAAAATGGAGAGCGTATAAAGAAAGGCAGTATAGAGAATTACAAATACACACTTAACAATCTTACAAAATTCTCGATAGAGGCTGGTTTTGAATTGCGCATTTGTGACGCTTCTAAGCTTAACAAACGGGAGTTAACATCGGAGAAAAACTACTGGAAAAAGTTTTATAAAAAATTCACAGAATATCTTTATAAAAATGGCTGTTATGACAACTATGTTGGCGCAAACATCAAAACCATTCGCACCTTTTTCAATTATCTAAAACACGATAAAGATATTAATACAGGTGACTTCCAACGGTTGTTTTATGTCCGCAATGAACAGGTAGAAATTTTCGTGTTGTCTCCAGAACAGTTAAAATTTTTAATACACGACACTATTTTTGAGGAGTCTTTAACCCCAACTCTGAAACGCATCAAAGATATTTTTGTCTTTGGTTGTACTACAGGACTGCGGTATTCAGATATTTTCAATCTCACCAACAAAAACTTCGAGTTACAAGAAGGTGATTGGTATTTAAAAATAAAATCTCAAAAAACAAAAACGTATAGTTTTATTAAATTACCAGATTATGCTGTATCCATTTATAAAAAATATGAGCCTAAAAGCGCCAAAACAGCGGTATTTAAAAACATCACCTTGTTTAATTTTAATAAGAACTTAAAACTATTAGGCGAGAAAGCAGATTTTACTACTCCTGTTGCGATCTCTCGAGAAAAGCAAGGCAAAGCCTCGCAAGTTAATAAAAGTGCTGTAAAAATTACGCAAACACGTTTTTGTGATAAGATGAGTTCTCACATGATGCGGCGTACTGCTATTACTACTTTGTTAATTTTAGGAATGCCAGAGCATTTAGTTCGTAAAATTAGTGGGCATAGTCATGCCAGTAACTCCTTTAACCGTTATGTCCATTATGCACAAGTCTATGTGGATAAGGAGATTGAAAAGGTACATGAGAAATTGAATACTTATTAATTCTCTTAGTTTACAAGCTATTCTGCATTTTTCAGCTATTAATAATGAGAATAATCTTTTTTTCTTTGGTCAGTTCGGTTTTTGGGTAAATTTACAATGTGTTTAAAAATTAGACACGCTTCACAGAAGCGCGCCAATCTAAACATATGTCTTACGAGCGGGTTGAAAAGGTACATGAGAAGTTAAACAACTACTAATTTTATTATAAAATAATAGAAGCCTTCTTTTTTTATATAGTATTATAGGAGTTCATTACAAATCCCATCTAACGGAGATTAGAAATCTATTCGCTAAATAGCTTTATTGTAAATATTTTCACCAAATTTTATATAGTATTTACCACTTCTTTTATCAAATATTTGTTTTAAATCTTGATTGTTATTAATTTTAATGTTCTCAAAATTATTAGTGGTCAGATTTAATATGTATGAAGAATTTTTTGATTTTGAGACGTGAACTATAATTTTATCTTCTAAAAAAAATATTTGATTTTTATGATCTATCTTCTCTTTCAAAAACACTTCCTTTATAACCTGTCCATTATCTGATACTTGAATGACTTTTGTGCTGTTATGGTTATTACATATAATAACTAGTCTATCATTGTAAAAATATATATTTAAAATGTTTGCATTAAATGTTTTTTTCCATTTCTCTTTTCCATTAATCTTGTCTAAGCCAACCAGGTTGTTATTATACTTTACTACAAATAGACTATTTAAATTATAAATTTTAGAATTAAAAAATGTACCGTTACTAGTCTTTTTAAGAGGTATTTTTTTTTGCCACTCTTTCTTGTTATAAAAGCAAAAAATATTTAATGAATCATTTTTAAGATATGAAAAAACATTTCTTTTTTTCAAGGGGAGTGAGAGGCTATTATAGTCAGCATTTTCTGTTGAAAATATTGATTTTTCATGAAAAATATAGTTTTTAAAATTAAAAACACACCCCCTTTAAGGTCCTTAGTATAGTATGTGGTTCTATCAACTACATTAAATTCAAAAGGTGTATACTTATCTATACCTTCAAATAACTGCTTCTTTTCAAATTTCGCATTTTTATCCCTTATATTATTAACATATATAGTCTCTGACGAAGTGTTTTTTAATAAGTAAAACATTCCATTATCTAAAGAATATCTCAAACCAACATATTCATCTATAGGACTTTCTAGTATCTTCAATAATTTCTTGTCATCTAAATCAATAAAATAGAAAAGTATTCTTTTTTCAATACTTTCATTTTGAATTATAGATGATAAAATCAATATTCCATCCTCTATTGAGGTGTTTTTTAATAATACTAAATCATCATTATAAAATTCATATTTCTTTAAATCTAATATTGACTCAAAAAATGTCTCAGAAGATTTTGGATTACATCCAGAAAGAAATAATAACGATAGAACTAATTTAACCTTTAGGTTTTTCTGAAGGTTTTTCTTTAATGTTTTTTTCATAATATTCATTGACTTGTTTGTTAGCTCTTTTTACGTCGCTAAGCTGGTCTTCATTCAAGCTAGTATTGTTTTTTGTTTGATGTTTATCTGGGTATAACATAAACATTGGTATGTTATATCTTCCTACCGAACCAAATTCATCGTCTGAGCTTAGCAAGCTTACTCCAAAAAGCGAAAAGTCAGGAAAAAAATGTTTAGATATAGCTATATTACCCATAAGACCTGATTTAGTAGCTAAGCTATTTGCAAAAGACAAAGCACTTTTGTCTGCATTTTGATAAACATCTAAAGCTACTACGGTTTGCTCGTGCCAAACAAAATTTGAATCCCATTTATACCAATCATCTACTACTTCTTTTTCAAATAAAATGTCATTAAATTTTTCAGTTGCATATTTTGCAATACCTAAATTCAAACTTTTCATTAATTTTCCTAATCCAGGAGTAAATGCTCCAGTCGCTATACTATTATCCGACTCTAGTTCCCATGTGTCAGCAAGTTCGTCGACTAAATAAGCAGCACCTTTAGCCCATTGTGATTTAAATCCTTTTTTGTCAACTTCTCTTTGAACCCATTTATAATAATCTCTAACAATACCAAAGCTATAATTGTCAGTTGTAGGAGTTTCCACATATGTATAACCAATTGAGGTTGCTGTCATTCCTTTTGAAACAAATAGTTCAGATGATTCATTTTGAGTAATAAATTTCATAGCATTTTTCCATCTATGAGTTTCATTAACTCTATCTTGAGTTAGCCAAACCCCATTATTCCCATCTAAATCATCAACTGTTATTTTTGCATCACCTGTATGTAAAACATAAGCTTCGAAACTAGAGTATTCTTCTAATCCTTCCAGTTCTCTATGGCTAATAACTTTATTTCCACTAAAACTATATGGCGTATAATGAGGATAAGTAGCGGCTAACGGATCCACCGCAAAAAATCTTCCAACTCTTGGGTCGTGCATTCTAAAGGTATAGTTTAGACTATTCCCTTCACCTTTAAGCTCATCATCTTTCTCCTGTCCCTGGAAGCCATACCTATAACTAGAACTGCTTTTATGTCTATTAGGTAATAGCATCCCAAAAGGATAGTAATCATTGTACGCAATAACGTCTGGTGAAAATTGGTTTAAATTAACGATATCGTTACTGTTCGTCACATCAATAATAGTAACATTATCTACGTAAAAAGGGAGTGCTTCTCCAGAGTACCCACTTTCTCGTAGTCTTAGGTTTAGTCTATATGTATTGGTTTGCGTTGGTGTGAATGTGGTACTTATTGTTCCAGATTGCGTAACATATTCACTGTATAGTTTGCTGTTACCTTTCCATATTCCAAATTCTAACTGTGGTGTGAATTCAGATTTATCAATATAAACACTAACATTATATGTTTTATTAGCTTCTAAATCGTAATATCCGTTCGCGCCATTTAAATGCGCGCCAGTGACTACTTTTAATCGACCGTTTTCTACTGTCGCACTTTGAGTATTCTCACTAGCGGCCCAAGGTGTTTGGCTACTGGTAAACGTTGTCGTATACACTGGTGTACTTAACGCTCCACTTCTATTAAACAACTTTCTATCTGTGACTACACTTAATACATTACCCAAATGGTTAGATAACTCATAACGTTTATCTCCTATAAGGTTTGCATAATCTGCAAAATCTATTTGCCCTAATGGTTGCCCATACAGGTTATCTATAGCATCAATATAATCTGGTATACCATCGCCATCGGTATCTGTTCCTTGTGGGTTACCAGCAGAGGCTGTATCCTCTTCGTAGGTATAGAACCCGTCTTCATCATCGTCTGTATCTAAATAGTTTAGTATGCCATCTCCATCTAAATCGGCACGCGCACCTATGGTTGTGGTAACACCATAGTAGGTAATTAAATCTTGTGCTTCCTGATACGTGATTACGGTATCGTTATCATCATCTGGATCTAAATAGTTTGCTATACCATCTTCATCTGTATCTTCATTAATCGCATTGCCTATACCGGCAACATCAAAATCTTCATCTTTGGTTAATACAGAATCGCCATCATCGTCATCGTTTAAGAAATTTACGGCGGTTGAAGGGAACGTATTAACTATCGTATAATTTACTATTCCAGAATCAGTAGTTGTTTCTAATGCGTTATGTAAACCATTAGCACCAAAAACAGATGCATTTGTAAAATCTATAGCGCCATCATTGTTAGCGTCTACTACATTACCTGTATTTAATACACCCGATTCGTAAATATCATCGATGCCATCATCATCACTATCTAAATCCAGACTGTTTATAACCCCATCATTATCGGTATCTGTGTCAATACCTCCTGCATTCTCTACGGTATCTAAAATACCATCGTTATCATCGTCTAAATCAATGTTATCTGTTATCCCATCGTTATCTGAGTCTGGGTAAACTATAGGATCTCCACAAGCCCCATCTATCCACATCGCAGTATTCGATAAAGTCATGTTAAAGTTTATATCACCTGCTTCTTCTGTGGCCACCGTGCCTGAACCAGTATCAAATAAGTATGATCTTTGAGTGGCAACACCAGTGAAGTCTGTAGTCGAATAATTATAATAACACATGGTGTAATTAATACGAGCATCTGCACCAATGGTATTCGTGTTTAATGTTAAGATATTATCTAAACTTGGCGTGGTAGATGTCGTTGTTATTAACCCCCCATTACTCAAGCTAAAGACAACATCGTTAACCGATAAGACTGCAGTATTAGCTGTTATGCTAGTACTGTTTACTAAACTCGCTTGAAAATCAATATCCAACTGTGGTGTTGAAAAGCCTTGATTTGAGCTATAGATTACTTCTTGGTAATTAACAAAAGGAATCCCGTCTGGTCCAATAATGTTTGAAGTTTCATATCGCTTTAGTTTTATGTAAGGATAAAATAATGCACCTTCTTTTTTCACGTATAAATACATGATGTTTTGACCTCTACGCATTGGTCTACTTCTTATTATTGAGATTAGATAGTCTCCATCTGGAAGGGTATTCGTAATATTTATAGACGTTTCAATACTATAATTACCCGCTCTTAATAAATTAAAAATTCTATCATCATTCCAATACGTAATATTATTCCCTGAGAAATCCAATGCAAAACCTGAAACATCAGAGCGTTGCATAGCCTGTGTATTTATTTTAGCTAATGCACTCTCATCTATTAATCGAGGCACAATAAAGCTATTAAGTATGGGCTCTATATCGTTACTCAGTTTTTGACTTAAAGCATTATATGAAATTGATGCTATTAGATCTTCTGTACTCGTTAGCGTATCTCGGTAAGCAGAAATCTTATTAGTGATAGCCAGTATTAATTCCTCACTCCCTTGTTCTGGATAAGAAGTCTTTATCTTTTTAGCAATGATCTGTTCTAGTTCTTTTAATTGCTCTTTTTTAGACGTCTTTTTGTTTGTCTTTTTATCCCATATGCTATTAAATGCAATAGCCAGTTCTGATGCTAACTCACTAGCAACAAGATCATTTTGTGACACCCCATCTACATCTTCAAATGGCAATCTAAATTTTGTTGCTTTCGTTTCTTTTAATATGATTTCTTTTTGATCACTAGAGGCTAACAATTCATTGCTTTCTTGTAGACCTAATCTTGAGCTACCATAAATATGATGTTCTTTTAAGAACATTTTTTCTTTAGCCTTTTTACCCCCTTTAATTTCCTTTTCGTAAATGGCCATGACATTGCCTTGTGCATCACGATTATAAAAAGTAGGTGTTTGCTTTTTAATACGTCCTTTTTTATTAAAGTCGATCACGTTTTTACCAATTCGGTTACCTAAACCATCGTATTGGAAGACAATTTCTTGACGCTTAATATCATAAGGCTTATTGACCGCTCTCTTAATCACTTTTCTTACTTTCCCATCTACGCGCCATTCAATAATTAAACCTTCTGTTTTATCTTGAGTTAGCTGACCTATGGCATCATAAACGTAGTTATGTGTAGCTTCATTATTAGGATTAAAGGTAATACCTAGCTCTTCTTGTAGCACGAGTAATTGATCATCTAAATCTGAAGATACTTGTACTCGCAATGGATCACTAACAGCCGTTAACTGGTTGTTTACAATATTACCATTAGCATCTTTGTTATATAAGTATTCAAAGTTATCAATAGCAACAGTACTCCCCTCTCTTAGTGCATGTCTTGTTAAACCTGTTAAGTTTCCGTTTCTGTCGTAATTGTAAGTTGCAGAATAGGCATTGTCTTTTTGAAATTCAATTATATTCTTATCATTAACCGCCATACTACTAGCGTTCATAGATTTAATTCGGTTAAGTTGATCGTAAAAATATTGCGCATTTTGTGTAAAGGTGCGAGAATTGTTCGGCGTGATTCCATCGACACTCAAATGTCTCATGCTTGAGACCATTTGTTTAATGTTACCATTATACAAGTTGGTTGTGCTAGACTCTAAGCTACTCTTGGTAAAAATATTGGCATCGGCTCCAGGAATTCTTGACGTATAATCATTATCAAAATACTGTAATGAAAACCCATAGGCATCTCTTGCTACCGTTTCATTTGCACTCCCTAATACACCATCTTGACTGTAATCGTTTTCTGAAAGTACGGCTTCAGAATTAACAGATTTTAGCCAACCTTGAATGGTATAGATATAGTCTAATCCCTGAACTTGCTTGTTACCCAAATTCATTCTTGCCAATGGTCCATGCTCATAATATTCATAAGTAGCATCATTCTCCCAAATAGCAGCATCAGTAGAAGTTTCAATACTCACAATTCTATTATCTGCATCGTAAGTATAACGATGCATAAACTGATCCTTCTTACCTTTTTGATAGACGACACGATTCACGTTTCCGCTAATTAAATCGTATTCATATTGTAATCGCTTATATTCCTGATCACTGTTTTGAATGGCCATCTCATTATTTTGAACCACCAATTCTTTTACATTCCCATGTACATCATAATTATAGAATAATGCATTATTGAAACTATTAAGATCAATCGTACTGGTGACCACTTTATCAAAGTATAAAACTGAAGTGACTCTGTTTCTAGAATTGTATCCCTGATAGGCTGTTTCAAATAATAAAGAGGCATCACTAGTTCCTGTTCCTAACAGTAAAGGATTATCATACGTTGTATAGGTAACCTCTCTACGTTCTACAAAATTAGCATTAGAAAAATCCTGTTGTACAACGCCTGCTTTCAACAACTTACCATTATTATCTATGGTATATTGCTCTGTAACAAAAGTATCTATTTCTCCAGCCTCTGTTATTCGTCCTATTGCATCATAATTAGTATAACTAAATCTTAAACGCGCAATAGGTCTTGGCCCACTAATTACCGGGCTATATGCCTGTTCTTGCTTTGCGTTTTGCGAAGCTATAATTCTACCTAAATCATCATAAGCAAATTTTGTAATCCCGCCGTCTGGAGTTTTTTGCCAAACGAGCTGGTTTAGAGAATTATATTTATACTGTGTTGGCATTCTATGCACTGGTAACTGCGCAGGAACTGCCGTATTTGGATTTGCATCTCTAGTAATATCAATAGCATTGGAAAGTACTTCTTTCTCTTCTATTGTTAAACCATTCCCTAATCTATCAACGCCCTCTGGCGCTACGGTTTGTATTAAATTGCCCGCCTGATCGTAATAATATAGTGTGTATTGGTATTCTTTATCTGGATATTCCATAGAAAAATGCTCTACGGCATTTTCCATTGCTGCATTAATATACGCCGTCTCAAATTGATTTCTCAATTGGTCTAAGTACGTTATGTAGCTATCACGAATGTATGTTTCTATCAACGCTTGAGCGACACCATCGCAAAGGTCTACCGAGGGAACGTCTAAATAGAAACCAAACGGATTTGGTATACAAACCTTTAAACTACCGTCTTGATTTATAACTTGTGAATCTATATAATCACTCCAGGTTTGAGTGGCAATACCATTTTCATCGATATTTCCAGTATAGCCATCTATTAAAAGATGCATTTCATTGGCAAGAGTATCTAAATTATCATAGCCATAATTTACGGTAGTATTACCAAATTCACCAATGCTTAAAAATAAGGGGTGGTCAACACTGTCTACTCCTTTTTCTGTAATATAGTAAATGTAAGCGTCTGTTATGTAAGCAAAATTAGCATTACAGAAATAATCTTCATTAAATAATGGTAATAACTCATAATTTGCAATGGTAGTAGACACTTGCACTTCTACATTTATAGGATTTGATTGCCTTGATTGTCGGTTTCTGCTCCATCAAAGTAAGTTGGTTGGAAATTCATGAATTGCATATAGGCCTCATACTTTTCGTTACAACTTAAAGGGGCTACTTGTTGCACAACACAATCTTCACAATCTTCTTCAAGGAAACGTTGTGAATTAGTGCTGTTTTTAGCAAAGGCGCTTTGCTTTGATTTTTGTCTCGCTTTGTGATTACTACTGGTAACCACTTTTTTAGCAACAATAGAATTGTCTGCAAATGCTGGTGGCGTATTGTTTTTTGTTAAAGAAGTAAGACCTCTTGCTTTATTCGAGGTTGCTGAACCTTCAACACCTGCCATATATACTAAAAGTGAATATTGAGCATCTTCCAACACACCAAGCTCATTGGTATGAACCGCATTGTGATTTAAATGTGCAATGTTACCAAAATAATCATAACCTGGACCAAAATCGTAAATATCTGCGGTGATTTTTAATTTTGTACTAAAATTAATTAAGACTCCTTCATCAAAATTATAAGGAATGCTATCATTCCATTTTGGATTTATAGAGTTACAACTAGAGGATGGAGATTCACCCAGTGATGTTAATATAACCAGACGGTAAGTTTACTCCTGACCAAATATCTGTTTTTGTTGTCGTCATGGTGATAGAATTATCAGAAGACTGCAAGGAGTTAAAATTAAAATCAAAGGCCTTATTTACAGCATTAAAGTCATAATTAATATAATCCATTTGGTAATTTGCTGAATAAAAACCACTTTGAGATAGCATATCACTAGGCGGACAAATAACAAATCCAAAAGCATCATTATCAAAACTTGTGGTGACAATTAATCCATTAGCAGTTGTATACTCTACTCCATTAATAGTTAATTTTGCACTGCTATAATCACTTGACTCTGAATAATCACTTGAATTAATATAGAAGTCAAAATCGAACACTTCACCTACAGCAAAATTTAACGCTAGGCACTTTAAAGGTAACATCATCATATAAGATAACATTATTTGTGCCTGCATTAGATACTTGCTTTCTTAGAGACACTTCTGGGTACATATACTTAACTGGTCCAGGTACCTCATCATCACAATCTTGTATTTGTTGATAAGCACCATCTAAGAATGAGGTTAAATCTGATTTAAAATCAAAATCTGTATTAAATTTAATATAATCAGAAGTTGCTATTGAATTATTCATTTGATAATCAATTACAGGTCTATCAAAAAGAGTCGCCAAATTAGTATTTGTAAAGGCATCTGCTGTGTTGTTAGTCTGTTCAAAAATAATAAAGAACGGTTTTATATTTTGTCAAGAATAGCCTCTTGAAAAAGTATCTTATTAAGACTTACGTTATACTGGCTCACTAAATAGAAAACGTTTTTAAACTTTCACCATCATAATCTTTGTTTAATATATCTTGGTTTATAACATCAAAATGCATAACCATACGTTGAATTTTGAAGTTGTAAAATTGTTGATAATCGCCAACATGTATTTCACTACCGGCATCAACAGGAAGTGTCGCTCCTGAAGAATTTGTTGACTGAGGTAGAGCATCACTCATGAGTTGATTATTTGCTCTTAGTCTTACGCCTCCACCAGAAATGGCATCGTATCCAGTAAAATATAGGTCCTCTAGATTATTATTTACAAAATCTACGATGGCGTTACCAATATTCTCTCTATCAAAACCATTCGTTATATTGTTAGCTCCCATACCAGGAACGATACTTGCAAAAGCGATGTGTTCAGGAACACATGGTACTGTATCATTTTCACACTCTTTAATCTTAATACCATCAATACAAATGGCTCCTCTTTCACTTATTGAATTATTAATATCTGAATAAGCTATGAAGCTAAAATCTGAAACTATATTTTCTGTTGGCGTATATTCAAACTCTACACGTTGCCAATCGTTTGATGTTGTGTTAGAATATCCTAATAATGGAGATAAAAATTGCTGTCCATTAGACAATTGTAACTTAATTCCCAATTCTCCAACAGGATTGCCTTGTGAAGGACCAGAGTGTTGTCTACCAAGATTGGCCATATAAAACGAAATTTTATATGTTTTCCCAGTTTCTAAATTGTAATTTGAAGATTTTATTCCGTCTGAAAACTGTAAATACCCTTGATTATATGCCATACTAATGAAAACGCCACCATCAGGAGACGCCTTATGATCTGGCAAAACGTAGCTAGAGCCAGTTCCTGTACACTCATTGAAGAAATTTGCCGGATAGTTAGTTTTTGGCAACCAAAAATCTACGTGATTATTAGTATTAACCCATTCTGTTTGAGAAATCCATGTGAAATTTGAATTACCTGTTAAACATGGTAATGCATTCGTTTCAGAATGAGTATCTATATAAGTTTGTAA